>NZ_WTYZ01000002.1 GCF_009827455.1 Pontixanthobacter aestiaquae | reverse complement strand
GACAAAATCCTCATCACGAACTCTCCTATTAAGAGAGCATCGCGATGCTCGGGGTTACGACAATACCTCGAGATACACGGAGGGTAGCAATTTGCCGTATATCCGCAATAAGTACTCGCCGTGCCTATTCGATCATCCTTATTCGAACCCTCTGGCAGCGATCCCGTCGCGAACGCGGTCAATTGGATCACCGATACTATGCTTGGCAGTGTGGCCATTAGCTTGTGCGTTCTGGCTGTCGCTTATGTCGGATTGATGATGTTAACCGGCCACCTGTCAGCAAGAGTAGCGCTGCGGGTTATCCTAGGATGTTTTGTTTTGCTTGGAGCGCCAGTCCTAGCGAGTGCTTTGATGGGCTTGATATCACAAGAAACTGCCGCACCGCAAGCATACGTTGCAAGTCCAAATACGGAACTGGGGCCGCGCGAAGAATTACCGCCCGCTGATTATGACCCTTACGCCGGGGCTTCCCATAGAAGCGACTAACGGATCGACATAACTAGATATCCACAGGCGGACTTAAGTAATTCGCATCCTGTAACGACGCCGATATATCATTGAACTGTAATAATTTACGCTCGCGTCAAGTTGACTCAATTTAGTATCCTGTCATGTTCGAGCGAATCGAACGGGGGCGATTGTCAATGCGAACTACCCATTTTTTTGGCTTAACAGCACTTGTTCTCGTTCTTGGAAGTTCTGCTGCTTTCGCTCAAACTACTAGCACTGAGGAATATTCATACGATGCTTTAGGCCGGCTGATCATTGTCGACACGTCGGGCGGCCAAAATGACGATGAAACGCATTCGTTTTGTTATGATGATGCTGGTAATAGGACTGAGCTTCAGTTAACTTCCGATAGTACAGTATCGGCCTGTACGGAGAGCGGTTCAAATGGTGGCGGAACGGCTCCACCACCGCCTCCACCACCGCCGCCGCCAGCGCTTGGCGTTGCTGACGCAGCGGCAACCGAAGGTGGAGCCATGTATTTCTTTGTCACATTAAGCTCTCCACACAATACAAGCGCTAGCGTCGCTTATGCTACGAGTTATGGATCGGCAGGGCCAAATGACTTTCAGGCAACATCGGGGACACTGAACTTCTCCGCAGGCGAAACGAGTAAGTGGATTCTTATCACGACATCACAAGACTTGTTTATTGAGAGCCCAGAGACGTTTGCGTTCAACCTCTCTAGTCCAAGCGGAGGTGTGACAATCTCTGATGGGGCCGCCGTGGGTACAATTATTGATGACGATGATTGCGGTGTATCGTGCCAGTAATGAGAAGCCTAAACAAAGCTGATTTGAAAAGTAAGGCATACTTTTTGAGCACTGCGAGAAGTATTATGCAAAATTTTGGCCAAAACAGAACTCAATATACGCGCGCCGGTTCTAGGGGTTACGTTCGGCAATCTTGGGTTGGGAATGTTATCATGTGCGTGCGTGTGGCACTTGGTGGCAGGGCCTTGGCTCTATTGGGCGCTTTGGCCGTGCAAGGCGGACAGCTTTCTGCGCAAGACGGCCCACCCCCTCCTGATGCAATACCGCCTTCTCCAGCAGAACAATACGCGATCAGCCAAGGCGGCGTGGACATGCGCACCGGGCTATACATCTACAAAAAAACTGACTTAACCATTGGAGTAGTTGGCGGTATAAGTTTTTCTCGAACAAATGGGTCATTGCAAAGTGCGTGGAAACCGATGGGACAGTTCTCCCACAACTGGCACATATTCGCGACGTACATTCCGGTTAAGGGCGGTGACGCAAGTTTTTCTGTTCGCGGCGCTCGGGGTACGGGATTCTTGTCCGCAGGAAACTCAAATAGTTTTACAACTCGGTCACCGGATTACAGGGCGCGCTTGCAGGCAGTGCCCACTGGCCCCGGGGCACTGGATCGGTACCTGCTGTATACGGCCGCTGATGGCGCAAAGATAACCTTCCGACCTGCCGGTACCTATTCCGATGGCCCTAACAGAGGTCATGGCCGGAGCGGCGAGGGATATTACGCATCTAAGATTGAAGAACCAAGCGGTGTCACTTATACGTTGAGCTATGACGAGCCAACTGCATCAAGCTATACCTTTTTAAGACGGGTGACAAGCAGCACCGGTTATGTACTCATTCTTGAGTGGGTCACAAATCCGGTCGATAGATTCGTGAGCAAAGCGTGCGTTTTTAACGCAGCGATTGAAACAGTCCCGACGGCTAATAGCTGTGCTTCCGCGAGCTATAAGACGAGTTATTCATATGGCTCAAACGGTTATATGACTGCGGCTACGGATTCCGGGAACAACGTCTGGACATATTCCTCTACGTTTAGTCCGGCAGCTCGTGCAACAGCAACCCAAAATTGGCCAAATAGCAACTACACTTGGACTGACAGTTTTTTCTATCCGGGTGAGATTACGCCCTATTTGGTAAACTCCAACTTTGCCAACCCATTCTACAGATACACAACCAGCCAGACGTTCACGGACGGGCCAACATATTCCTACGACTGGTACATAACCGAACATAATGAAATTGAAATGGAAGTGGCCGGTGGCGTCGTGACGGACGCTGACGGGGAAACAGTTTCGGTAAGGTATCAGGAGATGACACGTCCCGGTTATCAATATGGCGATTCATACATGATTTCTCCAAACCCCAAAAAAATCGTCGACGAGCTGGGCCAGGAGCTCAACGCAGATTACTGCACACTGATTGGCGCTGGCGGACAGCCCGGTTACCCCTATGTTACCGGATGCGCGGCAGTATCTGCTAAATATTGGAAACGTCCAGATGGGAGCCAGTCAGATTATACATATGATCTTTATGGAAACATTCTTACTGTCGTCGACAAGCCGCGCTTAGGTACAAACGATCCCAACATAACGCGCCGTTTCACCTATGACTGCTCCACCGAAGTGAATTGTAGCAAGCCCACGACATTAACTGACGGCAAAGGTCGCGTGACTAACGCCGTTTACTCGTCCTTGCACGGCGGGGTCCTGAAGAGGACGCTTCCGGCGGATGCAAGCGGCGTTCGTCCTGAAACTCGTTATACTTACACGCAGATGAGTCCGTGGAAGAAGAGCGGCTCTGGATATATGATTTCCACGTCGCCGGTTTGGGTGCTAACGTCAGAAGAATATTGCAAGACCAGTGCAGCCGATAGCAATGGCAATTGTGCCGCTGGCGCTTCGGATGAAGTCGTCACTACCTATGAGTATCAGCAAGGCAGCGCATCTAAGGGCAGCAATCTACTATTACTTGGTACTGCTGTCACCGCTGATGGTCAGACGCTACGGACCTGTTACACCTATGACGATAGAGGCCGTAAGATCAGCGAGACGCAGCCGCTTGGCGTGTCGGGAGTATGCCCATGAACCGCGCGCGCGCCATGACCGCCCGGCTTGGCAAGATTGGATTGGCAATCGCCAGCATTGGCGCGGCATCCTCTGCGGCTCAGGCTCAATCATCTGCTTCCGATTACACCTCTGCGACACGTTATGATGCGGTGGGCCGAACGGTGGGCACAATTGCGCCCGACCCCGACGGCACCGGTCCGCTCAAACATGCGGCCACGCGAACGACGTATGATGCGGCGGGCCGCCCGATCAAGGTTGAAACGGGCGAACTCTCCGTGTGGAAGAGTGAGACTGTCGTGCCCTCGGCATGGGGTGCGGACTTTACGGTCTTCACCACTGCTGAAACCACCTACGATGCGATGGGCCGCAAGCTGACCGACATCGTCAAGGGATCGGACGGCGTGGCAATCGGACTCACCCAGTACAGCTATGACAGCGTGGGCCGTCTGGAATGCGCTGCGGTGCGGATGAATCCGGCGGTCTATGGTTCGCTGCCGGCCGATGCCTGCACGCTGGGCACAGAGGGCAGCGATGGCCCCGACCGGATTACCAAGACCATTTACGACGCCGCGGGGCAAGTGCTGCAGGTGCGCAAGGCGGTCGGCACATCGGTCGAGATCGCCGATGTCACTTACAGCTACACCACCAATGGCCAGATCGAGCATGTGGTCGACGCGAACGGCAATAAGGCCAAAATGGAGTATGACGGGCACGACCGGCAGACCAAATGGATTTTTCCGTCAAAGACCGGCCCTTCGAGCTTTAACAAAGCCACGCCTGCAAGCGCGCTCTCCAGCGCGGGCGCGATCAACACTGCCGATTACGAAGAATACGCCTACGACGATAACGGCAACCGCACGAGCCTGAGGAAACGCGACGGCTCGACGCTCACCTACACTTATGACAATCTGAACCGGATAACGGTGAAGACGGTGCCATCGCGCGCCGGGCTTTCCTCTACCCACACGCGCAATGTCTATTACAGCTACGATCTGCGCAGCCTGCAAACCGCGATCCGCTTTGACTCCGCAAGCGGCGACGGCTCGATCAGCGTCTATGACGGGTTCGGGCGGATGATCTCGGTCACCGATACGATGGACGGTGCCAATCGCGCGCTGAGCTATCAATATGATGATAATGGCAACCGCACGCGGATTACCCATCCCGATAACCGCTACTGGCAGATCGAATATGACGGGCTGAACCGCGCGGACCGCTTGCTGCAGACCACCACCGAGATCGGCCGGATGAGCTATACATCGCGCGGGTTAGTCGAGAAACGCGAATACCCCTACAACCAGTTCAACACGGTCACCACGCCTGCCTATGACAGCGCGGGCCGCACCACCTCTCTGGCGCATGATCTGCGCAATACCGCGCACGACATCACGTTCGGCTATGATTACATCGCCTCGGGCCAGCTCTCGCATGTCAGCCGCAATAACGAGACCTATACGTGGGACGGGCATGTCGATCTCACCCGCACCTATACCACCAACGGTCTCAACCAGTATGAGAGCGCGGGTCCGGCGAGCTTTTGCTACGACGCCAATGGCAATCTCACCGCCGATGGCGGATCGGTCTATCTCTACGACATAGAGAACCGCCTTGTAGAAAAGCGCAGCCAAGGGACCGGCAACACCAATTGCGCCAGCCTGTCCTATGCTGGTGCGCTCGATGCAAAGCTGAGCTATGATCCGCTGGGCAGGCTCTACAAATATGAGGGCTATGCCTCGGGTCTACCCACCACCCATCTGCGCTTCCTCTATGACGGCGATGCGATGGTGGCGGAGTACAACGCCAGCGGCACCATGCTGCGGCGCTATGTTCACGGCACCAATGCCGATGCGGACGATCCGCTGATCGAATATGACGGAGCCACGACCATCGCTGGCAAGCGCCGGTTCCTGCTCGCCAATCATCAGGGCAGCATTATCGCGGTGACCGGCTACACCGGCAATCTGCTCCACGCCAACACCTATGACGAATACGGCATCAATGGCTCGACCAATGACGGCCGGTTCCAATATACCGGCCAGGCATGGCTGCCCGAGCTGGGTATGTATTACTACAAAGCCCGCATCTACTCGCCCACGCTAGGACGGTTCCTCCAGACCGATCCCATCGGGTATGAGGACCAGGTCAATCTCTATGCATATGTCGCAAATGATCCGATTAATAACGTGGATCCCACAGGGACCACAGTTCTATGCACTAACAATTATTGCAAGGAAGTAGCTAAAGAAGTTGCAAGCGGAATATTTGAATTTTTCGTTGGTGATACACTTACCGAAGTAAAGCAGGTTCTAGACAATCCTACTGTGCAAACTGCCGCAGCAGTTGCATGCGGACTTGCCAAGCCATGTAAGTTAGTAAAAAAGGCTGCAGAACCAGTAATCAAAAAACTGCCTAAACCACCCTGGGGTAAAGGCAGTGTCCCTAAGGAAAAAAGGGCAAAGCCGCGATCTTTTACAGCGAAGGAGCGAGAAGCCAAGCGTGCCGAGCAAGGAGGTAAATGTGGGAACGCGTGTGGGAGGGATATTGATGCAAGCAACTCCCAAGGGCACCATATAAAACGGCACTCGGATGGCGGCACCACGACAAGTGACAATCACGCGGAAGTCTGCTTGAAATGCCACAAAGAGATTCACTCACCGGATTAGGTTATGCCCTCGATATTAAAAGTAGAAAAGGATGGGAGTTCTGAACTCCCGATACCTCTTGTCTGGCGATCAGATTTAGCGAAAATTGTTGAATATCTGATTTCAAAAGATTCATCTGTAATTGATTCTCTAGATTTTGCCCCTATCTCCAAGAAGAATTTTGCATACATAGATCAAACAATTGACCTCTATGGTTGCACGTTAGTTAGTCTTCCAGATGAGAGTTGGCATACATCGTTTTATCGGTGGATGAATGGTTTTTGGGAGCTTTGGATTGATTTATTTTCTCTGGAAGAAGGGGCGAGTGATTTAGTGCTAGTAGTCAAAGTATTCGAAAGCGATGATTCGTATCGTTTTGAATTTCAATCTCTGCATGTTCCTTAGTCAGATACTCATATATTTTGGGTTCGCTGATATATAACTCCAAAAGCGCAGCCAAGGAACCGGCAACACCAACTGCGCCAGCCTGTCCTATGCAGGCACGTTGGACGCCAAACTCAGCTATGATCCGCTGGGGCGGCTCTATCGCTATGAAGGCTACACCAAGGGCGTGCTGACCACATCGCTGCGGTTCCTCTATGATGGTGATGCGATGGTGGCAGAGTATAGCTCCACCGGCACGATCCTGCGCCGGTATGTTCACGGTACCAATGCCGATGCGGACGATCCGCTGATCTGGTATGAGGGCAGCACAGTCTCGCCAGGCAAGCGCCGGTTCCTGATGGCCAATCATCAGGGCAGCATTATCGCGGTCGCCAATTACACCGGCACACTGCTCAACGCCAACACCTATGATGAATACGGCATCAATGGCTCGACCAACCAAGGCCGGTTCCAATACACGGGACAAGCGTGGCTGCCAGAACTGGGTATGTATTATTACAAGGCCCGCATCTACTCGCCCACGCTAGGACGGTTCCTCCAGACCGATCCTATTTGGTATGAGGACCAGTTTAATCTCTATGCATATGTCGGAATGATCCGGTAAATGGGGTGGATCCCAGCGGCGAGCAAGGGAGAAGTATTGGAGGACGAATATATGATTTTGTGATCGGCGATACGATCGAAGAAGTCAGCGACTTCATTGAGGCTCCAAGCATCGCAGGCGCGGCCGCTGTCGCTTGTGGAGGGCGAAACCGTGCAAAGTGGTCAGCAAGATCGGCAAGCCCATTGTGAGGAGGGTCAAGAAAATACTGCCAAAAAGGAGAGCGTCTAATACGTGCTGTTTTGTTGCCGGCACTCTCGTCGAAACCGAAGCTGGCCTTCGACCGATTGAAGAGATTCAAGTAGGTGACAAAGTATGGGCGCGTGACGAGAATACTGGTGAAACCGCCCTGAAAGATGTGACTGACCTTATCCAGCGTCATGAGCGCATAATCTGGGAAGTGTCGCTGACCGGTGCGGATGGCGACACCGCATTTTTCGAAACTACGGACGATCATCCTTGGTGGATTGCAGGGCAGGGTTGGAGGAAAACCGAAGAGCTTCAAGCCGGAATGGCTGTGGTCACGCGTGATGGACGCGGCATGGTGATCGCTTCAGTGACAGAAACTGATCGAACCGATGCCACGTACAATCTCACCGTCGCTGATTTCGAAACCTACTTTGTTGGTGAACAGCGGGTGTTGGTGCATAATTGTCCGACGGGCTCCTATACGAACCACCACGCTTCTGGAAAAACTTACGACGGCAAAGGCGATCCTTCGCGAGCTAAACAGTCAGGACGTCGAGTTGATAGGCAGCATAGTGATCCTCTAGTGAAATCAGACACGCGCTCCGCATCTAGTGACCGTGAATCCTTCAAGCAGGAATCGCGTAATTTGGACCGCAACGGAGGTCCAAAGAGTGATCAAAACTATAATCAGATCGAGTCGCCTGGTAAGCGTCTGCGCCGTGAAGATGGAGAGATTGATTGAAAATATTACGAGAGAATTTTCCATCGGACGACGACGGAGAAGTGTTATTTCAGCTTGCCTCAAAGGGAATCAATCTGCGCGTCAAAAGGAAGATCGAATTCACGTGCTGGGCTGGCAATCGTCAGACGGCTGAAAATATCGTCAATGACTTAGAAACCTATGGCTATCAGAGCACGGTCTTTGTTGACGACGGTGCCAATGGCAGCGGCGATGTGTCCGTCTATGCGAGTATTTTGATGCTTCCAGATCACGAGCTGCTTTTGGCTGAGCAGAAGCGGTTGAATGCCATTCTCAAGTTTTATGGGACAACTTGCGATGGCTGGGTCACGGAATCCTTTTGAGTTCTTAAATGAGGGCGATTGCCTCTTAGATTAAACATCCCGGCATCATGACCGGATCGAACCACGAAATTTTGGAACGGTTGCCCGACAAACCATAGGCAGCCGAAGCCGATGGAATATGGCGGCATTACGATAATAGTTTACTTAAGTCCCAATCCATCTGGTACAACACAACCCATTTCCTACACCCCCTAAATCTGCCACCCTGCGCTTATGCCCTTGGCCCTCACACTCCAGCGCGATAGCACCGCGCCACCGGAAGCTCCTCCCAAGCGCTGCGCTGGTGGCAGGGCAACGCAACTCCACCACGACTCTTCCAGAACCAAAAGTCACACTCCACACTTCCGAAATCCCCGCAACCTCCTGCATTCGCGCGCTTTTCACCGGAGGTCACATTTTCAAAAAGCCGCGTCGGCGTTCCAAACACCCCTCTCATCCGTGCCTACACCGCCAACGGTCTCAACCAGTATGACAGCGCTGGGTCGGCGAGCTTCTGCTACGATACCAATGGCAATCTGACCGCAGATGGCGGATCGGTCTATCTCTATGACATAGAAAACCGCCTTGTAGAAAAGCGCAGCCAAGGGACCGGCAACACCAACTGCGCCAGCCTGTCCTATACCGGCGCGCTGGATGCGGAGCTTAAATACCATCCGCTCGGGCGGCTCTACACCTATAAGGGCTATACATCGGGCGCGCTGACCAGCGATCTGCGGTTCCTCTATGACGGCGATGCGATG